>NZ_AP018163.1 GCF_004296475.1 endosymbiont of Sipalinus gigas | reverse complement strand
TTATTTTTGTCAATTTATTTAAGAATTTTTTTTGAGTTTTATAATTTTTTTTTTTACTAATAGATTTTTTTTTGAATTTTTTTTACTAACTTAAAGTTTTTCTATATATATATTATTTAATATATATATATTATAAATATTATAAATTATATTATATATATTTAATTTAATATTAATATATATATATTAAATAATATATATATAATAATACTATATATATATATATATAATATAGTAATTATTAATATAATAAAGTATATAAATATATAAGTTAGTATATAAACTTTATATTTAAATTAAGTTATATATATTATATAAATAAAGTATATAAATACATAAAGTTAGTATATAAAATTTATTTATAATTATTATAATTATTTATTAATACTTAAATAATTAGTAATAACTTT
Source organism: endosymbiont of Sipalinus gigas (assembly GCF_004296475.1). Classification (GTDB taxonomy): domain Bacteria; phylum Pseudomonadota; class Gammaproteobacteria; order Enterobacterales; family Enterobacteriaceae; genus Nardonella. The sequence goes on along the minus strand of NZ_AP018163.1, from coordinate 1,707 downwards.
AAGTATATAAAAATAACTTTATATATATATGTAATTATAATTTAATATATGTTAATTAATTTAATATAAAATATGTTATATATAAAAAAATATTATTATTATATTTAATAGTATATATATTAAATAATATATATATAGAAAAACTTTAAGTTAGTAAAAAAAATTCAAAAAAAAATCTATTAGTAAAAAAAAAAATTATAAAACTCAAAAAAAATGACATTTTTTTTTTTTTTTTTTTTTTCTATCAAACTTTATTATTTGAGTATTGTTTTTAGCTCTGTAAGATATGTATTTAGGGGTTATTATATTAAATATGTGGAATTACACTATTTTGTTTATAATTTCTCTATAAGTGCCTGTTTTTTGCTTATATTTGATATTCGGTATTTTTCTATTTTAATCTTCTTTTATTAAAATTATTTTTGTCTTTATACATGGAGGGGATATTTTTTTTTCTTTGAACTCACAGTCTAATTTTTCTAGTATGTTTGATATTGCTAATCTTATATTTTCTCTTTTTACCCAAGCTCTTATAGAAAAGTCTATTGAACTTGAAGTTATAGATGATACTTGTACTATTATTGGTACACTATGAACTATTTGTTCTTCTTCACATAATTTTTCTTTTATACATTTTTTTACAAAATCTATATTTGAATTTCTATTAACACTTATTGAAACATCTATTAGTTTGTTAGGTTCGGTAGAAAAATTAACTATATTTCCTGATAGGATTCTACTGTTTGGAACTATTACAATTCTTCCATCTAATGTTTTTAGTGTAGTTGAAAATAGTTGAACAGATATAACAGTTCCTGTTATCCCACTTAGATCTACAAAATCGTTTACTCTAAAATGTCTGAAACTTACTAGTAACATTCCTGCTGCTAGGTTTGATAGAGATCCTTGAAGAGCTAAACCTATTGCTATACCAGCTGCACCTATTACTGTTAATATAGATGAAGTTTGTACTCCAATTACATTTAATGTAACTATTATTGTAAATATTACTACTCCATATTTTATTAATGTATTTAAGAAATTTATAACTGTTTCATCAATTTTTCTTATCTTTAATATCTTTATTACTATTTTTGGTATTATTTCTGATAAGGTTAAACCTGACATGAATGTTATTATTGATAGGAAAAAGTTTATTATATATTTTAATATTACTTTTCTGTATAGAGGTATCATTTAAAAATTTTATTTTTTATTTATTGGAATTTTTTTAAATTCTTCAGTTTTTTTCTCTTGTTCTATTTCTATATTTAAGAGACCTTCTGATAATTCTGCGTTTATTATTTTTGATTTATTTCCTATGTTAAATTCAATTTTGAATTCTCCTTCAAATATTCCTTTGTAAATTATTTCTTCTTTATTATTTTTTTCTTCTGATATTTTTTTACCTTTTATAACTAATTTTTCTTCTTTTAATCCAATTTCTATTTCGCTTTCTTTATATCCTGGAACACTTATTTTTATTTTTATTAAATTATTTTTTTTTATTATATTATAATTTATTTTATTATTTTCTGTTAGTTCCTTTCTTATTACTTTTTCAAATAAATTATCTATTTTATTTATTCTATCTGAAAAAAATTCTAGTTCTGATAAATCTGGAAACGACTGGTATTTTTTTACTGACATATTTTATGTTAAGTTTTAAGTTTTATTTGAGTAGTCTTTTAATTATATTTTATTTTT